>NC_017059.1:0-37500 GCF_000284415.1 Pararhodospirillum photometricum DSM 122 | reverse complement strand
TTTAAAGAAAGCGTAACAGCTCACTGGTCTAATAGCTATCCTGCGCCGAAGATGTACCGGGGCTCAAGCCGTGCACCGAAGCTGTGGATTTCATCGATAAGATGAAGTGGTAGCGGAGCGTTCCGTACGCCTGTGAAGGTGGTCCGTGAGGACTGCTGGAGGTATCGGAAGTGAGAATGCTGACATGAGTAGCGAAAAGAAGTGTGAGAAACACTTCCGCCGAAAGCCCAAGGGTTCCTGCGCAAGGTTAATCCGCGCAGGGTGAGCCGGTCCCTAAGCCGAGGGCGAAAGCCGTAGGCGATGGCAATCAGGTTAATAGTCCTGAGCTCGTGGAGGGTGACGCCTTCTGGACGTTGTCTGGTCTTATCGGATTGATCAGGCCGCCAAGGAAGGCCAGGAAATAGCCCCACGTATGAACCGTACCCCAAACCGACACAGGTGGGCTGGTAGAGTATACCAAGGCGCTTGAGAGAATGGTGTTGAAGGAACTAGGCAAAATGCCCCCGTAACTTCGGGAGAAGGGGGCCCTCGTCTTGGGCAACCAGGGCGAGGGGGCACAGACCAGGGGGTGGCGACTGTTTACTAAAAACACAGGGCTCTGCGAAGTCGCAAGACGACGTATAGGGTCTGACGCCTGCCCGGTGCCGGAAGGTTAAGAGGAGAGGTTAACGCTTTGAATCGAAGCCCCGGTAAACGGCGGCCGTAACTATAACGGTCCTAAGGTAGCGAAATTCCTTGTCGGGTAAGTTCCGACCTGCACGAATGGCGTAACGACTTCCCCGCTGTCTCCAACACCAACTCAGCGAAATTGAATTCTCCGTGAAGATGCGGAGTTCCCACGGCCAGACGGAAAGACCCCATGAACCTTTACTACAACTTCGCAGTGGCATTAGGCGATGGATGTGTAGGATAGGCGGGAGGCTTTGAAGCGAAGGCGCCAGCTTTCGTGGAGCCACCCTTGAAATACCGCCCTTCCGTCTCCTGATGTCTAACCGCGGCCCGTGATCCGGGTCCGGGACCCTGCGTGGTGGGTAGTTTGACTGGGGCGGTCGCCTCCTAAAGAGTAACGGAGGCGCGCGATGGTGGGCTCAGGCCGGTCGGAAATCGGCTGACGAGTGCAATGGCAAAAGCCCGCCTGACTGCGAGAGCGACGGTTCGAGCAGAGTCGAAAGACGGTCATAGTGATCCGGTGGTCCCGCGTGGAAGGGCCATCGCTCAACGGATAAAAGGTACTCTGGGGATAACAGGCTGATACTGCCCAAGAGTCCACATCGACGGCAGTGTTTGGCACCTCGATGTCGGCTCATCACATCCTGGGGCTGGAGCAGGTCCCAAGGGTTCGGCTGTTCGCCGATTAAAGTGGTACGTGAGCTGGGTTTAGAACGTCGTGAGACAGTTCGGTCCCTATCTACCGTGGGTGTAGGAAACTTGAGAGGAGCTGTCCCTAGTACGAGAGGACCGGGATGGACATCCCTCTGGTGTACCAGTTGTCACGCCCGTGGCATCGCTGGGTAGCTAAGGATGGACAGGATAACCGCTGAAAGCATCTAAGCGGGAAGCCTCCCTCGAAACCAGGTTTCCCTATCAGGACCGTGGTAGACCACCACGTTGATAGGCCGGGTGTGGAAGCGCAGTAATGCGTGAAGCTAACCGGTACTAATCGTCCGATCGGCTTGATAAACGCGCAGAGGCCAGGCCGGCCCTAGCGCTTGTAAATTCCCATAACGACATCATCAGACGGCTTCGATGGCTTGGTGGTCATGGCGAACAGGAAACACCCGATCCCATCCCGAACTCGGCCGTGAAACTGTTCAGCGCCAATGGTACTGCGTCTTAAGGCGTGGGAGAGTCGGTCGCCGCCAGGCCTTCAAAGCCGTCTGTCAAAAAACCCTCTTAAGAAAGCCCGCTCCGGTGATTACCAGCTATTTCCGAGTTTGATTGGCCTTTCACCCCTAGCCACAGGTCATCCCCGTCTTTTTCAACAGACGTGGGTTCGGTCCTCCAGTGGGTGTTACTCCACCTTCAACCTGCCCATGGCTAGATCACCCGGTTTCGGGTCTAATCCGACGAACTCGACGCCCTCTTAAGACTCGCTTTCGCTGCGCCTCCACCTATCGGCTTAAGCTTGCTCGCCAGATTAAGTCGCTGACCCATTATACAAAAGGTACGCCGTCACCCCCGAAGGAGCTCCGACTGCTTGTAGGCATCCGGTTTCAGGAACTGTTTCACTCCCCTCATCGGGGTGCTTTTCACCTTTCCCTCACGGTACTGGTTCACTATCGGTCGTCAAGGAGTACTTAGCCTTGGAGGGTGGTCCCCCCATGTTCAGACAGGGTTTCACGTGCCCCGCCCTACTCAAGGACTTAAAGGTTCAACACCCATACGGGGCTGTCACCCGCTGTGGCCGGCCTTTCCATGCCGTTCTGGTTAGAAACTTCAAGTCACTGGGCTAGTCCGCGTTCGCTCGCCACTACTAACGGAGTCTCGGTTGATGTCCTTTCCTCCGGTTACTGAGATGTTTCAGTTCACCGGGTTCGCCTCCATTTCCTATGAATTCAGAAATGGATACCCCAAAGGGGTGGGTTGCCCCATTCGGAAATCCACGGATCAAAGCCTGCTCTCGGCTCCCCATGGCTTATCGCAGAGTGCCACGTCCTTCATCGCCTCTTGACGCCTAGGCATCCACCAGATGCCCTTCTCTTGCTTGATAAAACGCGCAGGGGTCAACCCGACCCCAAACGCGCAGATACTCAGCGCTTGTACATAATTCCCATTGCTCCGAACAGTTCCCTGCTCGGAACGACATCAAAACCCTCTTTACAATGTCAAATAGCAGAAAACGCGACCGCCCGTTAGGGCGGTTTCTGATCTCTTGGCGTTGTCTTTTAGTTGGGACAAGGCCTTGCGGCCTAGATTAAGGCTGGGGAAGCGAGCTTCCCCAGACCCCTTGCTTTTGGTGGGCCTGGGACGACTTGAACGTCCGACCTCACGCTTATCAGGCGTGCGCTCTAACCACCTGAGCTACAGGCCCAAAGCCTTGCCCAAAAGACATAAACGCCGAAAGAGATGGGAGGACGGCCCCAGAAAAACCAAGACCGGATTTAGTCATGATCAAGTGAAGATCGGGATTGCTCCAGATCGTCCTTGAAAGGAGGTGATCCAGCCGCAGGTTCCCCTACGGCTACCTTGTTACGACTTCACCCCAGTCGCTGACCCTACCGTGGCCGGCTGCCTCCTTGCGGTTAGCGGACCGTCTTCGGGTAGAACCAACTCCCATGGTGTGACGGGCGGTGTGTACAAGGCCCGGGAACGTATTCACCGTGGCATGCTGATCCACGATTACTAGCGATTCCGACTTCATGCACCCGAGTTGCAGAGTGCAATCCGAACTGAGACATCTTTTGGAGATTAGCGCCCTCTCGCGAGGTGGCGACCCATTGTAGATGCCATTGTAGCACGTGTGTAGCCCAGCCCGTAAGGGCCATCGAGGACTTGACGTCATCCCCACCTTCCTCGGCTTGTCACCGGCAGTCTCTCCAGAGTGAACCCACTTTTTCTGGGACTACATGATCGCGCGTATGGGTTTCTTTATAAAGAGATCTTCTTCAGAAAACCCTGCCCACATCCCTCTTGTTAGTTATTGGGAAAAAGTTGTTAGTGATTCTAGTGATTACAAAACTGATTTAATTTTGCATCACCTGGAGATATCTTTGAAAAACCGTAGCGTTTGAGCCCTAAAAGATGACATATGCTGTCGATATTGTCATAGTAAACTGGAATGCTGGAGATGCGCTTGTTCAGTGCGTCACGTCTATTGCGGAGAATACAGCAAATTTGGTCCGACGGATCATCATAGTTGACAATGCCTCATCCGATGGGTCAATCGAAGCTTTGCCTCAAATCTCAGGGATAGAATTGGTTATCATCCGTAATCCCGAAAACCGAGGGTTTAGTGTTGCCTGCAATCAAGGGGCAATTAGATCATCATCAGACTACTTACTATTTTTGAATCCAGATACATTATTGAAGACTAATAGTCTCGCTCCAGCTGTGGCTTTTATTTCAAATTCGCAACACGCTAGGATCGGCGTGGTCGGAGTGCGCCTTCTCGATGAACGAGGGCGGACGCAAAGGTCTTGTGCCCGCTTTCCCACCGCAGCCGCCCTTTTAGGGCAGGCGGCTGGCTTTGACCGTCTCTTCCCGCGTTTTTTTCCATCTCATTTTCTTCGGGACTGGGATCATGAAGATACCCGGCCTGTCGATCAGGTAATGGGAGCTTTTCTTTTAATACGCCGGTCTCTTTTCAAGGAAATTGGTGGATTTGACGAGCGCTTCTTTGTTTATTATGAGGATGTTGACCTTTGTTTGCGTGTGCATCAGTACGGTTTTCAAGTTGTGCATCTCGCATACGCTTTCGCCGTCCACCATGGTTGTGGAACGACAGCGCGAATTCCTGATACTCGTCTATTCCTGCTTTGGCGCTCACGGCTTCTTTATGCCGCCAAGCATTTTTCCTCCTTAGGTTTTATAAGTGCGATATTTGCTACTCTTGTCGCCGAGCCCATGGTTCGCGTAGGGTACGCCTTGGCTCGAAGGCAACCAGTCGAGGCGTTGGCCGTGGGACGGGCCTACGTCCGCATGATTCTAAGCTTGCTGCCTCAGTTAGGCGTCTTGTTTTCATTCCTGCGAAGGTACAACCACCCTCCTTCCGGTCTGTGAGCTTGCTTTTTTGTAGCGGGTCTTATAGCTGAACAGTCGCGACTCCTGACTGGGAGCTTTCTCCTGCTGGCTGTCCTGGGAGAAAGGTTGTTGATCGGGGCCTTGATTTCCGTTCGGTGGAGCATCTCTTCAGTGGCAGCAGAAACATCCAGAAGTATTTCTGTTCTCCTTTTCAGTCGATACGACAGACTGGGAGCGAGTAGTCGTTTGCGTTTTATTGATTTTGTCGACCCTTTGAAACATAATAATATTAATGTTAAAGTTGTCCCATTTTTTGATGATTCGTATATTCGTGATCTCTACGCAGGGCACCCCATTTCTTTTATAAAAATTACTAAAGCCTATCGGCAACGTCTTGCATTCTTGCTTAGAGCGCATCGTTTCGATGTGGTTTGGTTGGAGAAGGAGGCTTTACCCTGGATCCCAGCTTGGGTCGAAACTTTCCTGCTCCGTCGCGTCCCCTATGTAATGGATTTGGATGACGCTTGGTATCTACGCTATGAGAGCCATCCTCGTGCGTTCGTCCGATTCCTACTCAAAAAAAAGTTCGCTCGTCTTGCCCAACAGGCTCACAATGTGACTGTGGGGAATCCGACCTTAGCAGCTTGGGCTACAGCGTGTGGCTCACAGAACGTAGTTGTTCTTCCTACCGTGATTGATCTTGAGCGCTATCCGCATCCGCTTCCCTCAGCGTCCTCATCTGAGGTTCCAGTTATTGGCTGGATGGGGTCGCCTTCCTCAGCTCGGTATGTTCAGATAATTGCTGGTGCTCTTTCTCGTTTGAAGGGCCCTGTGCGGCTGCGACTCGTGGGCGCCGGATCCGTGGCCTTACCTCAAGCTCTGACTGTTGAGCGTGTAGAGTGGTCCGAAAAAAACGAAATTGAAGAGCTTAAAAACTTTGATATTGGAGTTATGCCCTTGGAAGATGGCCCCTGGGAACGAGGGAAATGCGGCTATAAGCTTATTCAATACATGGCTGCCGGACGGCCAGTTGTTGCTTCTCCAGTTGGGGTAAATAAAGACATAATATGTGAAGGTGAAAATGGATTTTTAGCTTCAAGTGAAGACGATTGGTTTAAATTTCTTAACCATCTGATTGCTAATCCTGTGTTGCGTGCCTCTTTAGGAGCAGCAGGAAGACGCTTCGTCGAAGCTCATTATACCCACCAAGCCGTTCTTCCCATTCTTGTCAAAACCCTTCGGGGCGCAGCAGAATAGAAAATTATAAGAAAATAATCTTTACTTTTTTACATTTACCACCCATTCCCTTGTTTGCGTCCTCTTTAGGACATAGCTTTGACGTATCATGGGGCTCGAAAAACTGGTTTTCTCGGCCTACTGAATCGGATCTTTTGAAGTAACGGAGGAAAGATGAAGCGTATTCTTGTCACTGGGGGCGCCGGATTCATCGGATCCGCCGTGGTGCGTCTGTTGCTTGCCCAGACCGAGGCCCATGTTATCAATGTCGATAAGCTAACCTACGCGGCTAATCTCGCTTCGCTTCCCGGTGCCGAGGGAAATCCTCATTATACCTTCGAGCATGCCGATATCTGTGATGCCGAGGCTATGCGACGGATTTTCGCGACCCATCGCCCCGATGCAGTCATGCATCTGGCTGCTGAGTCTCATGTTGATCGCTCGATTGATGGTCCTGGCGATTTTATCCAGACAAATGTTGTCGGAACTTTCCGTCTCTTGGAAGCGGCTCGCGGCTATTGGTCTTCTTTGCCGGCTGAGGAAAAATCTCTCTTCCGTTTTCTTCATATTTCCACTGATGAAGTTTTCGGCACTCTTGGAGATGAAGGATTTTTCACAGAAACAACACCCTACGCTCCGAATTCGCCCTACTCTTCCAGTAAAGCTTCCTCTGATCATCTGGTCCGGGCTTGGCGTGAGACCTATGGCTTGCCAACCCTCATGACCAACTGTTCCAATAACTATGGGCCGTATCAGTTCCCCGAGAAGCTTATTCCCCTGATGATTCTCAAAGGGCTGTCCGGTCAACCGCTGCCAGTCTATGGTGCGGGCCTTAATGTCCGGGATTGGCTCTATGTCGAGGACCATGCCCGAGCGCTTGTCCTGGTTTTGGGAAAAGGTCTGATTGGTGAGAGCTACAACGTCGGGGGCTTCAACGAGCGGACGAACATCGAAGTCGTGCGCACACTTTGTGCTTTGCTTGATGAACTTCATCCACAGGGTGCGCCTCATGGCCGTCTCATTACCCACGTTACGGATCGTCCAGGGCATGATCAGCGTTACGCCATTGATGCAAGCAAGATAGAGAGAGAGCTTGGCTGGCGTCCGCTTGAAACTTTTGAAACAGGGATCCGCCGGACTGTTGAATGGTACCTAGCTAATGAATTCTGGTGGCGTTCTATTCTGGATGGTTCTTATCAAGGTGAGCGTCTCGGTCTGACTAAGGAGAAGATCTAAGCCATGAAGGTTCTTGTCCTGGGGACGCCTGGACAGCTCGGTCACGAGCTGATGCGTGCTTCTTGGCCCATCGGTGTCTCGCTTGCTGGTGTCGGGCACCCTGATTTTGATATGAGTCTGGAAAAGGATGTTTTGCGGGTCGTTGCCGAGTATGATCCCAACTTGGTAATTAATGCGACAGCCTACACCGCTGTTGATAAAGCCGAAAAAGAGCCCGAACTTGCCTTTGCGGTCAATCGGGACGGTCCCCGGTTTCTGGCACAAGACTGCGCAAGGAGAGGTATTCCTGTCATTCACGTGTCTACCGACTACGTGTTTGATGGCACTAAGGATGGTTGGTACGTTGAGGAAGATCCGATTGCCCCGTTGAATGTCTATGGGGCTAGCAAGGCAGCGGGTGAGTTGGAGATCCGCGAGATATGGCACCGCCACGTTATCTTGCGAACCACGTGGGTTTACGCTGCTCATGGGACCAACTTTGTGAAGAAGATGTTACATCTAGGCGCTGAACGCGAGACCTTGAGCGTGGTTGCCGACCAGTATGGCGCCCCAACTGCAGCGGCGGATCTCGCGGCAACCATCACCTCCGTCGTTGCACACATTGCTCAAGGTGGGAAAGCCTGGGGCACCTATCATGCAACGGGGAGCGGCGAGACGACTTGGCACGGTTTTGCCGAGCATATTTTCCAGCGCCTAGAACAGGAGACAGGTCGGAGGCCTATTTTGCACGCCATAACGACGGATAACTATCCCACGCCTGCTCGTCGCCCAAAAAACTCCCGGCTCGACTGTACAAAGCTCAAAAATAATTTTGATATTGTTTTGCCTCATTGGCAAAAAAGTCTAGATCGAGTTATTGATGAGCTTTTTGCTCTCTCTTCTCGACAGGAAAGAAGATCATGAAGGGAATTATCTTAGCGGGCGGCTCCGGTACCCGCCTTTATCCTGTGACACGGTCTATCAGCAAGCAGCTTTTGCCAGTTTATGATAAGCCTATGGTTTATTTCCCGCTCACTACCCTTATGCTAGCGGGTATCCGAGATATTTTAATTATAACTACCCCCTACGATCAGTCGTTATTTCAAACGATGCTCGGTGACGGGTCACAATGGGGAATTGCACTTACTTACGCCATCCAGCCTTCCCCCGATGGACTAGCTCAAGCTTTTATTATCGGTCGTGAGTTTGTTGGACAAGATCCGGTTGCTCTTGTGCTTGGCGACAACATTTTGCCCCAAGGTCTTGATCCTCGCCTTGGGATGAATCTCATTCTGACTCATCACCACCGTGGACGGCCGGAAGCGCTCGACAATAGAGCGCACATAGGGCCGGACCATGGGGCTGGTCAGCAGCACCGGCGCCTCGCCCTTCATGGCAAAGCGCTCAAAGGTCTGACGCACCGCGACAATGAACTCCTGCAAGCGGCTCGGCGCCATGGACAACTGTCGCTCGTCGCCCGAGCCGATCAGGGACTCGGCAAAGGTCGCCTCCCAGGCCGGCGACAAGGTGACAAGCTGCACGATGCCATCTTCGTTGATGTTGGCATCCGACAACTGCCGAGCGAGTCTGGTGCGGACGTGTTCGGTGATCATGGTGATGTTGCGCGTGGCGGCGCTGGCCTCGGCGATGCCTTCCAAAATGGTCGGCAAATCGCGGATGGAAACGCGCTCGGCCAGCAGGCTTTGCAAGATGCGCTGCACCCCGGAAAGGCTGATCTGGGCCGGGATGAGGTCGCCCACCAGCTTTTGCTGGTCTTTTTCCAGGTCGTTCAGGAGCTTTTGTGTCTCGGCATACGACAACAGGTCGGCCATGTGGTCCTTGACCATCTCGGTCAAGTGGGTGGTGATCACGGTGGGGGRRTCGACCACCGTGTAGCCCCGGAACATCGCCTCCTCGCGGTTGGCGAGATCGACCCACACCGCCGGCAGGCCGAAGGTGGGCTCGTGGGTCTTTCGCCGGGCAAGGTGATTCTGTCGTCAGCTCGTGTCGTGAGATGTTGGGTTAAGTCCCGCAACGAGCGCAACCCTCATTTTCAGTTGCCAGCACTTCGGGTGGGCACTCTGGAGAGACTGCCGGTGACAAGCCGGAGGAAGGTGGGGATGACGTCAAGTCCTCATGGCCCTTACGGGCTGGGCTACACACGTGCTACAATGGCATCTACAATGGGTCGCCACCTCGCGAGAGGGCGCTAATCTCCAAAAGATGTCTCAGTTCGGATTGCACTCTGCAACTCGGGTGCATGAAGTCGGAATCGCTAGTAATCGTGGATCAGCATGCCACGGTGAATACGTTCCCGGGCCTTGTACACACCGCCCGTCACACCATGGGAGTTGGTTCTACCCGAAGACGGTCCGCTAACCGCAAGGAGGCAGCCGGCCACGGTAGGGTCAGCGACTGGGGTGAAGTCGTAACAAGGTAGCCGTAGGGGAACCTGCGGCTGGATCACCTCCTTTCAAGGACGATCTGGAGCAATCCCGATCTTCACTTGATCATGACTAAATCCGGTTCTGGTTTTTCTGGAGCCGTCCTCCCATCTCTTTCGGCGTTTATGTCTTTTGGGCAAGGCTTTGGGCCTGTAGCTCAGGTGGTTAGAGCGCACGCCTGATAAGCGTGAGGTCGGACGTTCAAGTCGTCCCAGGCCCACCAAAGCAAGGGGTCTGGGGAAGCAAGCTTCCCCAGCCTTAATCTAGGCCGCAAGGCCTTGTCCCAACTAAAAGACAACGCCAAGAGATCAGAAACGCCCTTCGGGCGTCGCGTTTTCTGCTATTTGACATTGTAAAGAGGGTTTTGATGTCGTTCCGAACAGGGAACTGTTCGGAGCAATGGGAATTATGTACAAGCGCTGAGTATCTGCGCGTTTGGGGTCGGGTTGACCCCTGCGCGTTTTATCAAGCAAGAGAAGGGCATCTGGTGGATGCCTAGGCGTCAAGAGGCGATGAAGGACGTGGCACTCTGCGATAAGCCATGGGGAGCCGAGAGCAGGCTTTGATCCGTGGATTTCCGAATGGGGCAACCCACCCCTTTGGGGTATCCATTTCTGAATTCATAGGAAATGGAGGCGAACCCGGTGAACTGAAACATCTCAGTAACCGGAGGAAAGGACATCAACCGAGACTCCGTTAGTAGTGGCGAGCGAACGCGGACTAGCCCAGTGACTTGAAGTTTCTAACCAGAACGGCATGGAAAGGCCGGCCATAGCGGGTGACAGCCCCGTATGGGTGTTGCAGCTTTAAGTCCTTGAGTAGGGCGGGGCACGTGAAACCCTGTCTGAACATGGGGGGACCACCCTCCAAGGCTAAGTACTCCTTGACGACCGATAGTGAACCAGTACCGTGAGGGAAAGGTGAAAAGCACCCCGATAAGGGGAGTGAAACAGTTCCTGAAACCGGATGCCTACAAGCAGTCGGAGCTCCTTCGGGGGTGACGGCGTACCTTTTGTATAATGGGTCAGCGACTTAATCTGGCGAGCAAGCTTAAGCCGATAGGTGGAGGCGCAGCGAAAGCGAGTCTTAAGAGGGCGTCGAGTTCGTCGGATTAGACCCGAAACCGGGTGATCTAGCCATGGGCAGGTTGAAGGTGGAGTAACACCCACTGGAGGACCGAACCCACGTCTGTTGAAAAAGACGGGGATGACCTGTGGCTAGGGGTGAAAGGCCAATCAAACTCGGAAATAGCTGGTTCTCCGCGAAAGCTATTTAGGTAGCGCGTCGGATGATGACCTGCGGGGGTAGAGCACTGGATGGGCTAGGGGGCCGCGAGGCTTACCAAACCTAACCAAACTCCGAATACCGCAGAGTTTAATCCGGCAGACAGACTTAGGGTGCTAACGTCCTAGGTCAAAAGGGAAACAACCCAGACCACCAGCTAAGGTCCCCAAGTCACGGCTAAGTGGGAAAGGATGTGGGACGGCCATAACAACCAGGAGGTTGGCTTAGAAGCAGCCATCCTTTAAAGAAAGCGTAACAGCTCACTGGTCTAATAGCTATCCTGCGCCGAAGATGTACCGGGGCTCAAGCCGTGCACCGAAGCTGTGGATTTCATCGATAAGATGAAGTGGTAGCGGAGCGTTCCGTACGCCTGTGAAGGTGGTCCGTGAGGACTGCTGGAGGTATCGGAAGTGAGAATGCTGACATGAGTAGCGAAAAGAAGTGTGAGAAACACTTCCGCCGAAAGCCCAAGGGTTCCTGCGCAAGGTTAATCCGCGCAGGGTGAGCCGGTCCCTAAGCCGAGGGCGAAAGCCGTAGGCGATGGCAATCAGGTTAATAGTCCTGAGCTCGTGGAGGGTGACGCCTTCTGGACGTTGTCTGGTCTTATCGGATTGACCGGGCAGCCAAGGAAGGCCAGGAAATAGCCCCACGTATGAACCGTACCCCAAACCGACACAGGTGGGCTGGTAGAGTATACCAAGGCGCTTGAGAGAATGGTGTTGAAGGAACTAGGCAAAATGCCCCCGTAACTTCGGGAGAAGGGGGCCCTCGTCTTGGGCAACCAGGGCGAGGGGGCACAGACCAGGGGGTGGCGACTGTTTACTAAAAACACAGGGCTCTGCGAAGTCGCAAGACGACGTATAGGGTCTGACGCCTGCCCGGTGCCGGAAGGTTAAGAGGAGAGGTTAACGCTTTGAATCGAAGCCCCGGTAAACGGCGGCCGTAACTATAACGGTCCTAAGGTAGCGAAATTCCTTGTCGGGTAAGTTCCGACCTGCACGAATGGCGTAACGACTTCCCCGCTGTCTCCAACACCAACTCAGCGAAATTGAATTCTCCGTGAAGATGCGGAGTTCCCACGGCCAGACGGAAAGACCCCATGAACCTTTACTACAACTTCGCAGTGGCATTAGGCGATGGATGTGTAGGATAGGCGGGAGGCTTTGAAGCGAAGGCGCCAGCTTTCGTGGAGCCATCCTTGAAATACCGCCCTTCCGTCTCCTGATGTCTAACCGCGGCCCGTGATCCGGGTCCGGGACCCTGCGTGGTGGGTAGTTTGACTGGGGCGGTCGCCTCCTAAAGAGTAACGGAGGCGCGCGATGGTGGGCTCAGGCCGGTCGGAAATCGGCTGACGAGTGCAATGGCAAAAGCCCGCCTGACTGCGAGAGCGACGGTTCGAGCAGAGTCGAAAGACGGTCATAGTGATCCGGTGGTCCCGCGTGGAAGGGCCATCGCTCAACGGATAAAAGGTACTCTGGGGATAACAGGCTGATACTGCCCAAGAGTCCACATCGACGGCAGTGTTTGGCACCTCGATGTCGGCTCATCACATCCTGGGGCTGGAGCAGGTCCCAAGGGTTCGGCTGTTCGCCGATTAAAGTGGTACGTGAGCTGGGTTTAGAACGTCGTGAGACAGTTCGGTCCCTATCTACCGTGGGTGTAGGAAACTTGAGAGGAGCTGTCCCTAGTACGAGAGGACCGGGATGGACATCCCTCTGGTGTACCAGTTGTCACGCCCGTGGCATCGCTGGGTAGCTAAGGATGGACAGGATAACCGCTGAAAGCATCTAAGCGGGAAGCCTCCCTCGAAACCAGGTTTCCCTATCAGGACCGTGGTAGACCACCACGTTGATAGGCCGGGTGTGGAAGCGCAGTAATGCGTGAAGCTAACCGGTACTAATCGTCCGATCGGCTTGATAAACGCGCAGCGGCCAGGCCGGCCCTAGCGCTTGTAAATTCCCATAACGACATCACAGACGGCTTCGATGGCTTGGTGGTCATGGCGAACAGGAAACACCCGATCCCATCCCGAACTCGGCCGTGAAACTGTTCAGCGCCAATGGTACTGCGTCTTAAGGCGTGGGAGAGTCGGTCGCCGCCAGGCCTTCAAAGCCGTCTGTCAAAAAACCCTCTTAAGAAAGCCCGCTCCGGTGATAGGAGGGCGTCTTGTACGGGGAGGGTCAGGGGGTTGGGTTGGGTCAAGGGGCGTTGGGAGCGAGGCACCGTAAAGCGGCTTTCGAGCCCGCAGCGTCGGGCCGCATCAATCCACCGCACTCCGATTGGACTTTGGAGCCAAGTAGAATACAATGTACGACACCGCATGACACATACTCTTAACTCTTTGGACCATGTCCATGAACACCCCCGCCCTTTCCATCCGCCTTCCCGGAGAAATCCGGGAGCGCCTTGAACAAGCCGCGCTGCGCACGAACCGTTCGCGGTCTTTCCTCGTGCAAGAGGCGCTTACGCGCCACCTGGACGACATCATGAGGGAGCAAGGGGCAAGCGAAACCCAGAGCCGCTTGGAAAGGCTCCGTGCCTTGAAGGGGGCCGGAGCACGGATATACGGCCCATTGAGCGCGGAGCAAATTGACGCGGATATTCGTGAGTTCCGCAGTGATGAATAGCATGATCGCAGCCGCAAGGAAAATTTACGTCGATTCGAACGTAATTATCTATTTTATCGAGGGACACGAAGAATACCAAAGCCTTGCGGGTGAGTTTTTCGAATATGTGGAAGAGGCGAAAATTCCCCTGGTCACAAGCGAGATAACGCCCGGAGAATGCCTTTATGGCGCATATAAGCGCGGTCGAAAAGACTCCGTCGAGAGTTTTGAAATCCTCTTCGATGATCTCCGACTATTCCATTTCGTTCCGGTTGCGCCAAGCCTGATAAAAAGTGCCGCAAAAAATGGGGCGCAACAACGGCTCAAACTTATCGACGCACTCCATTTCGCTACGGCCGAAAGCGTGGAGTGCGACGTGTTCATTACGAACGACAAGGGGATAAAATCGAGCGATTTCCTAAGAGTTATTCATCTATCCGAGTTATAGTTATTCCTAAGAAACGTGCAGAAATTATACCGGAGTGTGGAAAAACTCTATAAACTCGGCTAGCCTATTAGCGCACTGGCTGTGCGAGGAGTTCCGTGTGTCAATCAGCAAACAGACGCTCAGCCGGGAACTGCGCACCATAGGGTTCCGCAAGCTATCAGCGCGCCCTCGCCATCATGCCCAGGACGCCGAGGCGCCGGAGACATTCAAAAAAACTTCCCCGCCCGCCCGGACGAGATCGCAACCTATGAAAAGCCGCAGGTAACTCAATCCGTTTCTCGTCTGCGAAAAAGAAGACCACCCCTCCCCCTTGCCCAAAAATCAAAGGGGGTTTGGGGCATCGCCCCAAGTCAGGACCAGCTACCGATCGTCGCCTTGGTGGGCCATTACCCCGCCAACTAGCTAATCGGACGCGGGCCGATCTTGGAGCGAAATTCTTTCCCCCGAAGGGCGTATACGGTATTAGTCCTCGTTTCCAAGGATTATTCCGTACTCCAAGGTACGTTCCCACGTGTTACTCACCCGTGCGCCACTCATCCCGAAGGATGCGTTCGACTTGCATGTGTTAGGCCTGCCGCCAGCGTTCGTCCTGAGCCAGGATCAAACTCTCAAGTTAACCTCGAAAGCCGAGCCTTTTCTCAATCACTTATACTTGGCCATAAGAACTTCAAAGGTATCGAACGAGTCGATATTCTTTTCGTCTTACTCAAGATGAGCGGTTGAGGAAGATCTCTCTTCCGACAGCCCCGGCTCCCCGAGAGCCGCCCGCCCATCTCTTTCGATCGCGTTTTCTTTTACAATGTCAAACAGCAGACCGGCGAACCGGCAATATTGACTAAGCACTTAGTTTCGACTACCGTCACATCGTCCGATGCTTCGTTCGTCGTCACCAAGGCGGCGGTTTTTACTAGCACCGCCCCACCGTGTCAACCGCTTTTTTTAGGGCCGCCACACCGACCAAAACCAGCAAGGCGCCCCGGGCGGTCAACCCGGAAGGCAAGGAAACTACTCCCCGCCCCGTTCCAGCGTCAAGCCCTTTTCCCGGATCCGCTTGGCCGTTGTTCCCAAAGGGAAAAAAGCCGCTACAAAACCCGAGGAGCCTGCCCCCGAAACCCCTCGGCGCCGTCACCGACGCGTCGGGAGGGCGGGTTATAAGGACCCCGCTCAGGGAGCGCAAGCCAAAAAATCGAGGGGTCTGGGGAGGCCGCGCCTCCCCGGCCTTAAATCACGGAAAACCAAGGCTGGGGAGGCGCGGCCTCCCCAGACCCCTCGATTGCGCCATAGGAGCAATGTAGGCAAGAACAACAACAGACATAAGAATGGAGAGTCCAAGAACAAAAAACGTTAGCGGTGAGCTAATGTAAAACATTACAGGCAGAAGAACAAAAAGAACAGTTGAATCAAGGATCGTTCCAAATAACTGTCCCGTAAGAAAATTTCTTATGCGCCAAACTTCTCCAAGCTTATAAGAAATAACACCTGTCGGATTTCTTTCAAAATAGTCGATGGGAAGATTGACCATTTTGTCGAAAATATAAGTGCTCATCCGAGCATCTATTTTTGCCGAGCCAAGCGCAAGAAGTTTTCGACGCAGAAATCCAAAAATCATATCAAAGAGAATGACGAAACACACTCCGGTCGTCAGGATATGAAGTGTAGACAGACGCTGGTGAACTAATATTCTGTCAACAATCGTCATAAAAACGAGGGGCGGAACGAGCGCGAAAAAACTGATAATTAGGGCAGCGATTCCGACGTCCCTAAAAATTATTTTTTCTTTGAGGACTTGCCCTGTGATCCAGACGAGACCAAAAGGACGCTCTGTGTCTGAAAGTCTGTAGCGGCGTTTGATCAGAATCGCATCGCCATCCCAGTTTGTTTCAAGGCGAACCTTGTCAACAGAAATACAAGCCTCATCAGGGCTCAAGGGATCTTGCAAGATGACGATAGGAGTGGGACCTTCTTCTACAGCAATCAAAACGACATACTGGCCGTTGTTGAAACGCAAAACTGCGGGTAGAGCCTTTCCGAGTCGGAAGAGCTGCTGCCACGTCAGTTTGGTAACACGAGCTTCCAGATTGTTTTTTTTAGCAATGGCTGCGAGGCCTGCTAGTCCTGGCTCTTCGGTAATCGCGTTGTCTCGGATCATTTGCTCCACGGAAAGATGCAATCCGTGGTGCTTGGCGACGGTGGCCAACGCGTGAACGCTGGTCAGTCCAGGCCGAACGGTATCCGGCCGGTCATTCGCGGTTGGGCTGGTCATGGGTTTTTCGCCGTTTGCGGATCGAATCTCACGTTTCACAGTCTATGGCACGAAGAAGAGATGATACAAGGGGGATGAGCTGGATAGAGACAGGGAAACTGTCCTTTTCCTATCCCCCCGGGGGAGGAGCGAGACCCTATTGCCTGATAGGGGGCTGTCAAAGAACATTTTTGTTTTTTTGATCGGGATCTGTTTTTGCCGCCCCCTTACCCTCACCCCTAATTTTCTGCGGAGAGAAAGGCGGTTTGATTTTTCGACGGAGACAATCTTCCTCAACACTCGTTAACCGGAAAAGATGGGATATGTTTAAACCCTTGGTCGGAAAGTGATGCCGTTTTGCTTCAATCTCGATGACAAGAGAGGGTCGTATCACCTTTTGTCTTGAACGCTGGGGCCGTCAACGCCACCTTCGCCCTGAATGACGACGAAGGGGAGTGCATGCGTCCTTGTCATATCCTACCACGCCGGAAGCGTCACTCTATGGTAGGATGCCGACTTCACACGCAACATTCATCTTTCATCCCATTCTCGCTTTCCAAAGCAGCTCTTTGGTTCGAAAGCCGACTGGTGCAGCTCTTGCAAAATCAACCCACTCGTGCTATCGACGACCGAAACGCTGTCTTGAGTTTTTTGGTTTCGAGAATCCTAAAACAATCCTAGGGGGTGTTGACATATGGCTAATACCATTACTGGCGCCGTAACGTCCGTCACGAGCGTTTCCTAACAAGAACAAACTCAAGGGGGAGGTCACGCGCCGCGGCATCCTCAGCGCAGGCAAGCAAAATGTCATACCCCTTCTGTTGTCCTACCGCGCCAATAATCGCAATACGCCATCGTTTGTTTGGAGATGATGGCTCTGGGCAACAAGGCGTCGGGAGGTCTGTTTCCCAGGGAGTGACCACAAACTCAGGACCAGATGAAAGGCCGGGTAAATGGCGACGCAGACGCGATAAAGYCCCCGTGGTGGCGCCAATCACTCGACGGGCTCCCGCAATCAGGGTTTGTGATCGCCGACGTAACGCCGTTACCGTAAGCGATGGTTCAAACCGGGTCGCTGGATCGGCAACGCATTGCTCACACGCCAAAAGATCAGGCTCACCGCAATATCGTCCATGGTCATCGACAAGATTAATTCGTGGACAAATTAGATGGTAATCATGAATAAAAACATCATAAGGAACCCCAAGGCGATCTGGAAGAGAAGTAATTTGTAGATCGTGACCTAAAAAATGATGAATTTCAATTTCATCAACCATAGAAAGTTTTAGTAAGCTCTCTATTTCATATATATCTTTACGTGTATTAAAAATAATATTTTTTAGGTCTTGCCGATCAGAAATAGCAAGACGGGATAATCCATTGGGAATATCCATTTTTTTTTGAACTATATTTGAGTTTTTATTTTTTTGATTGTTTTTATTTTCTAAGATTTCATCAGGGGAAGGAGCGGGAAATAAGGTAAGAACTCGTCGATTTCGTAAAGAAGCCGCCTGAGTGCGCTCCTGGACGAAGCGGGCGACACCTCCTCGTAATCCTAGGGTGATGAGCAAAGTCGATGGTCGGGCCCCAATATCCGACCAACGCCTAATATCGATCCGCCTGCGGGCGTCCCGCAGGGGATCTTCATGAAAAAATGCGGTAATCAAGGCGTGATACCCTGGGTGTAGCGCCTCTAGAAGACGGCTGTTCCGTAGGGTTAAAAAAGATTTTTGTCGACCAAAAGAGCGTCCGCCGACATGGGCGACAAAGACATCGGCAGCAACGCGATGTCGAAAGCCACGTTGCCGTGCCCGCATGCAAAAATCGTTTTCCTCCCCATATCCTCTCCCAAAGGTTTCTTCATCCAGCCATCCCGTCTCGGTTAACCCGTCCCGTCGCAGATAGACACAAAAGCCAACAGCAGTCGGGATCTCCAACGTCAGGCCGGGGTTAGCCTGCTGGGCTAGCGCATCAAGAGTCTTTGTTTGCTCTAAAGAGGGAACCGGAACTGGGGTCTCGTCCAAAGGCAGAGGATAAGAAACGAGGGTTCCGTCGTTTGATAAAGGGGTTACCGAAACAGTCTCAGGGTGGGCATATGCAGCCCGCTGCAAGCGCCGCAGCCAATCCCCGGCCACTAAGGTATCCGCATTGAGCAAAACGACATCCCGGTCGGGGTGTAAGGCGAGCCCTCGGTTGACGGTTTTAGGAAAGCCAAGGGTGTGCTCGTTACTTAGAAACGTCAAGCGCCCAGCCGCCCCCAAGCGAGCTAACTCCTCACACAAACGGGGGTCAGGCCCAGCATCATCAATGGCAATGATTTCATGGGGAGGTGTGCCTTCAGAGGAGAGACTCTCGAAGAGAGAAGAAAGACAGGCCAACGTTTCCTGGCGGGCCCCATAAACCGGCACCAAAATATCGACCGTGGCCGTCGGCGCCATGGATCGGTTTTTTCGCGGCGGAGGAGGGTTTGATATTTTGATATCCATCGCGATACTGGTTGATGTCATTCCGCCTTAAAGATAGCCTAACTTTTAAGGGCATTCTATTCGATCCATTGTCTTCTTTGCAGGAGGAGCCCGTCATGGGTACAGATGATTGGTGGCCGTCAGATGGACACGATCACAGAGTGATCAGTAAGGAAGGAATCTATATCAATACAAAGATTCAAAAATTTTTGGAATCAGACAGAATAAACTTAATAATTGCAACAAAGGGAATGGGGAAAACTCTTTTAATGAGGGTGAAGCACTGGGCTTTAAGAACAAGTGAAGGAACCTCTTCTTCAGAATCGTCGTTGCAAATTATTCCATCAGACAACTCTGAAATAGATGAACCTCAAATCAATGCAACTCTTTCGGCAAAGGGATACTCCGATGTCAAAATGTGGAAGCATATTTGGTCAGAGTCAATAACACTATCAATTTTAACGTATGTTTTTTACAAAAAAAAGCTATATGACAGTGAACGTTTCGCAGAAGATTTGAAGGATATTGCGAGACAAATTGAAAAGCACMCCATTGAAAAAGACATAAAGTTAGATTTTATTTCATATCTTGGAAGAGAAAGATACCTTCCATCACACTTTCTTGAGGTATTTCTTTCAAGATATTCTGAAAATGAGTTAAAAAAATAACGTCATTACCAAGCATAGTTGGGGATTTGTCGAAGCAATACATAACCAGCGGGTTTGTTGTTCTAATAGATGCTTTTGATCAGGCATTAAGAGAGGCGTGCCCGACAAATATCGAGGCCTGGAAAGCTGGCCAGCGCGGTTTAGCCAAGGCAGCTCACTCACTATTTACTGGCAACCATCACATAAAAACAATTACAACGATTAGGCAAGAAGCTTGGTCTGAATTTATAGATGAGCAGAGAGAGGTTCTGGAGAATAAATCAATAACGCTAGAATATTCAGATTCTGAGCTAAAAAAAATATTTGCTAACGCAATAACAAGATACACTAAAAAAAGGTCGATAGAATCTTTTTTAAATGCAAGAGTTATCCATAATGCATACTGTGGTGTTGATGAGGACCCGTTTGTTTATATTCTTCGCCATTCAACAGGGTCTCCTCGCTCACTCATGGCCTTTGGGAAAGGACTCACAGAGTTAAATCTTGAAAGATTTAGCGGAGATACTTTGCAAGAAAAAATAAGAGATAAAGTCGATAGCATATCTTCTGATAATCTTCTTAAAGACTACCTTATGTCTCAAAAAAGTCAATTTTTACGTACGCTTAATAGCAATGCCCGCATACAATTCCTCTTGAGATCAATACCAAGCAACGTTCTCACGTTAGAGTCTCTCCACGCTATAAATAAATTATTTTCTGAAAAAACGCATATACCTCCGGAAGATTCCCATCCATTTTGCGAGCTTTACAATATTGGACTTCTTGGGCACGTAAGGCAGGATGTTGCTGGAGGGGGGTTCTATCAATACTTTAGAAAGCCGCAGGATTTTGACTGGACTCTTGAAAATATAATCCCAGAAAATTCGGTATTTTTATTACATCCAGGGCTAGCTAGCGCTATAAGTACGATGAGATTTATACACCTTAACAGGGTAAACGTTATAGGACCAGATTTGCCCTGGCAAAAGATCGGGGGAAAAGATGGAATTCCAAATATATTTATTTCATATTCTTCGGAGGACCTTAAATATGTGGAAGAAATACTAAATACCCTAAGGGATCGCGTCAATATTAAGTTGCCGTCCACTTTTTGGATGGATAAATGGAAAATTCGTCATGGTTCCGTTATTGTCCACGCTCTTGCAAATGTTACGCAGTACGTCAAATCTTTCATGAGCGCATCAGAGGCTGTGAATGGCCGAGACGCCAAATACTTCGCAGATCGGGCTTACGCGGTAGCCGGCTTGGAGGCTATTGCCGACAAACTCGGCGTTACGGAATACGACCCGAGCGCCGAACAAACCGCGTTGCTGGAGGCGATCCGAGGCAACACCGCCCTATCGGCCGAGCGGCTCTCGGCTACCATCGCCGCTGTGGCTGGTGTCGTGGGCGAGGTCCGTGTCTTGGATATCGGCGGATTCCGCGCCGCTGTTCTGGCTCAGGGGCAGGCGTCAGACGCCACGATTGCGGCGTGGCTCCAGGTGCTGGACAGCAACGGTGACGGCCTGCTGTCTTTGGCCGAGCAGCAGCGGGGTCTTGAGCTTTATGCGCTAGGCCAGAACAACACCCTGTACCAGGGGGTCGTGGCGCTGCACTCACAGGCAGCAAGCGGGGACGCAACTCTGGATTCTTTCCGCGTTGCGATGTTGGCCCAGGGCGTGGCGGATTCTGCCCAAGCTGATTTTTGGTTTAGGGTTCTTGACGCCAACAACGACAACTCCCTCTCCGCCCAAGAGCGGCAAACCGCTCTCACGCTGCACAGTCTTGGGCAAAACGACGCGATTTTCGGCGCGCTGACCGCTCTTTACGCCCAGGGCGAAGCGCTGCGCGCGAGGTTTGACCAATACGACGCAAACCGTGATGGCGGGCTTGATGAGGCCGAACTGGCGGCGCTGGTGGGGCAGTACGGACAGGCATCGGCTGCCGAGATCCAGGCGCTACGGGCGACGCTGGACGCCAATGGAGATCGGCAGATCTCCTTGCAGGAGCTTATTGCCGGCAACACCGGCTCGGCCGGAATGCAACTTCGGCAAAGCGCCACCAACCAACTCATGCTCGCGGCGTTTGGTGGCACAGGGACAAATAGCTACTTTGGGAAATTGGTTTCTGCGCAAGAAAAGTCCAATGCAATACTTGCGCAAATTGCGGAAAATACAGGAGCGGTCCCTGATGCGTTGAAGGAGCCCACCGCACCGCAAGAGGCAGAATATACAAACGCCGTTACAGAGTTCATGCGCCAATACTTCTACTCGTCCGGTTACGCTAACACGGTAGCCCAATGGAACGGTGGGCAACTTTCGGCATCGAGTATTGCTGGAGCAGCCAACTACGGCTTTAGCCGATACTCCGACAGTCGGGACGGCCTTGGGGGCACGGGCGCTGAAGCGGTAACGGGTTCTGACGGCACGGTCTTAAGTCTAACTGGCGTAGCGCAGCGGTATATGAACCGCTATCAAGACGTGTATCAGGCGTGGCTTGCGAACCCAGCTACCTTCTCGCCCGGGGGGTTGACGGCCCAGACCTTGACTCAGGCGGCGCTGTCGCACTGGTCGAGTTTTGGGCGGCACGAAGGGCGGCACCTTGCGACGGGTGGATTTGTTTCCGGTGTCGGTGGCCCAACAGATGACCTTAATGCTGCATGGCTCTCTCACGGTGAGTATGTGGTGCGGGCAGCAGCGGTCCAGGCGCTTGGCGTGAGCACGCTTGACCACGTCAATGCCACGGGGAGCTTGCCGATTGCGGTCCCTCGGCCGTCGCAAGCCGTGTCGGTGAATGTGTCTCTTGATCCCGTTGTTCAAGAGCTGCGCGCGGTCAAAAAGGAGCTGCAAGACACTCGGCGGCTGACTGCTGCCGAGTCGGCAGAGCTGCGCAGGCAGCTCGCCGAATCAAACAAGAGGCTCGCCAGGATGGAAGACCAGTTGGCGCGGAGGGTAGCGTAATGGGTCCTCTCGCGTTTACAGTGGAGTTGACGCGCGCGGATGATTTTGGGTCAACATCCACTGTATATTTCTCGTCCCGCGCGTTCTGTTCCGAGCCGGGGGACGATCCTCCAAATACATATTTTGAGGATCGCATCACCGATCGCGTGCAGACCGAGCGCTACGCGTTCGGCTCCGGCAAAACCTACGGCCGCTCGTCCGTAGGCCTGGGCGAAATCCGTCTGTCCAACAAAGACACCGCCTTGGCTGGCTGGCGCGATTATGGCTGGGACGGGCAAAGTGCCGTTGTGCGGACGGGGCGCATCGGCACTCCATACCCCAGCGCCTGGGCCACCCTGTTTGTGGGGGTGATCGCCGGGGTCGAGGTTGGCGTGTCCGACGTGCGCGTCCGACTACGGGACGCGCAACGGCTACTTGATGAGCCGATCCAGACAAGCCTTTATGCTGGCACCAGTAGCGGGGCATCGGGGGTTGAGGGCGGGGCAGACCTGGAGGGGGACCCCAAGCCCCTTTGCTTTGGGTTATGCCGTGACGCCCCCCTGGTGCTGGTCAATGGTGCGCTGCAAATATACCAGTACCACGACGGCCCGGCTGGCGGCGTTCTGGCGGTATACGACAAGGGGAGCGCCCTCACCTCGGCGGGGAGCGTCGCGACCCTGACCGCCCTTCAAGCCGCGACAGTACCCCCCGGGCATTGGCTCCAGTGCCCACCTCTTGGCTTGGTAAGGTTGGGGAGCACGCCCGCTGGGCAAGTATCCGCCGACGTTCTGGGGGACGCCACGGGCGGCTATGCCGACACCGCGCCGGGCATTGCTGCTCGGCTTTTGGCGCGAGTGGGGGTGCCCGTTGGTGATACTTTCTCCGCATTAGCCGCTGCGGCTCCGGCCCCCGTGGGGGTTTACGTCTCCGAGAGCCGCAAGGTCGGGGAGACCCTTGACGATGTGCTGGGGTCGGTCGGTGCGTGGTGCGTGCGCGACGGCGCGGGCGTTTGGCAGGTGGGGCGACTTGCTTCTCCAGGGCTGCCCGTAGCGGAGATCACCGACTTGGAGATGACCGATATCACGGTTTTGACACCAAGTGATGATGATGGCGGGGTCCCGCCATACCGGGTGGACCTCCAGTACCTCCGCTGCTGGCGCACGCAAGATGAGCCTGCGGCCGGGGTGACGTCAGACCGCAAAGCGTTTCTGTCTAAAGAATACCGCACAAAAACGGCGCTCAATGGTGCAATAAAGACAAAGCACCTCTTATCTCCTGTTATGACCAGAACAACCCTGCTCGTAGTGCCTGAAGACGCCCAAGCAGAAGCTGAGCGCCTCTTGGCTCTATATGGGGTCAGGCGCGACTATGTCCGCGTTACGGTGAGGTTTGGTCAAGGTGATTTTGGTCTCTTTGCTTGAGAGGAGCTGTCCCTAGTACGAGAGGACCGGGATGGACATCCCTCTGGTGTACCAGTTGTCACGCCCGTGGCATCGCTGGGTAGCTAAGGATGGACAGGATAACCGCTGAAAGCATCTAAGCGGGAAGCCTCCCTCGAAACCAGGTTTCCCTATCAGGACCGTGGTAGACCACCACGTTGATAGGCCGGGTGTGGAAGCGCAGTAATGCGTGAAGCTAACCGGTACTAATCGTCCGATCGGCTTGATAAACGCGCAGAGGCCAGGCCGGCCCTAGCGCTTGTAAATTCCCATAACGACATCATCAGACGGCTTCGATGGCTTGGTGGTCATGGCGAACAGGAAACACCCGATCCCATCCCGAACTCGGCCGTGAAACTGTTCAGCGCCAATGGTACTGCGTCTTAAGGCGTGGGAGAGTCGGTCGCCGCCAGGCCTTCAAAGCCGTCTGTCAAAAAACCCTCTTAAGAAAGCCCGCTCCGGTGATTCCGGGGCGGGTTTTTTGTTTGCGCGAATTAAGGCTGGGGAGGCGAGCCTCCCCAGGGTAACTGCTCACGGGGCTGGTCGGAGACTGTTGCGGTCGGGGTCGAAATGTGCGTCACTCCAGGGATGGGAGAGAGCCCCCGTTATCGCCTGAGTGATGCCGAGAAGGACGCCCTGATTACCGATCAGGCGGCGTTGATTGAGCGCTTGGCGGCGCGGGTGGAGGAGTTGGAGGCACTGGTCGGCAAGCCTAGGAAGACCTCGTCGAACTCCCACCTTCCTCCCTCGAAGGACAGTCCGGGGCGTAAGGGGCGTGACAAAAAGCCCCCGAAAAAGTCAGGCAAACCCCGGTCCTCCCGCCCCGGTGTCGCCCGACCGCTCACGGAAACCCCGGATAAAACGGAGCGCCGTGTAGCTGAGGTGTGCCCGCATTGCGCAAAGGCCGTAGGCGAGAGGCATCAGGTCTGCCGTCACCGCTATGACCACATCGACCTCCCCTCAATCCGGCCGGTAGTGACACGCGTTGAGCTGTTTGGGGGACGGTACCCGGCCTGTCGCCGACGGTTTCGGGCTCAGGCGCCGGCCGATCATCCCGTTGGGACCCCCTCTGGGCCAGGGATCCAGGCCTTGCTGACGTATTTGCACCACAGTCACCACGTCAGCTTCGAGCGCCTCGCCCGGATGCTGAAGGAGCTGTTTGGGCTGAAAATCTCGGAAGGGGCGATCGCCAACGCCTTCCGCCGTCTCGAAACCAGCCTGACGGCGGCCTGCGCGGCCATCAAGACGAGAATCATGCAGGCGGATGTCATCGCCTCGGACGAAACCACGGCGCGGGTCGAGGGCAAAACCCACTGGCAGTGGGTGTTCGTGACCGATACGGCCGTTCTGCACGACATCAAGCCCAGTCGGGCGCGCGCCGTCGTGACATCGGTTCTGGCGAAGCAGCGGAGCTGCCGCCGCTTTCTCCTACACTACGGTCGCGGGCGATGGCTCTTCTTTCCCCTCGTGGACAGCGCTAAGGAGTATTTTTGATGAGCCTTAACGACCAGGCGGCGTCTCGTATACGAAATGCCGTTTCTCTCATGGTCAGAGGCACGCGCCTAGCCTTGGCGCACTTCTCTTACCTTCGGGCTTATTTTCGGCACTCGACCTACGTCAGGGAAACCATAGAGGGACGTCGTCGCTTGGTAGGAGCGCGGCGGGTGGCGGTTTTCGTGCACTTCGACCGAGGCGGAACAGTTCACGATTACGTTGATCATCACCTGCGTCTGCTGGAAAACGTTGGATACGCTATCGTTTTTGTTAGCAATGCCCCGGTTCTGTCTGCTGCCACCCTTGAGAGCCTAAAACCGCGCTGTGCTTTGATCCTCCGGCGTGAGAACGTCGGTTATGATTTCGGCGCGTATAAGGAAGGAATCGCAGCCATTCCTGATTTATCAGTCGTTGACGATCTTCTATTGGCAAATGATAGCGTTTATGGCCCTTTTCATCATCCCGCTCATATCCTAGAAAAAATGCCTCCCGAAAATGCCGATTTATGGGGGGCAACAGACAGCTGGGAATTTTCCTTTCATCTCCAGAGCTATTATTTACGTTTTCACCGGACAGCTGTACAGAGTGCGGCATTTTCTGAATTTTGGTCTTCGGTCAGATATGTCCAATCGAAAACTTGGGTGGTGCGGCGCTATGAAATTGGCCTGACCCAAGCTTTAACTCGGGCAGGTTTGCGGTGCCGTGCTGCCTACCCCTATCGTCAAGCGGCCGCGGCTCTTGTCGAAACCATGCTTGCGAATGGAAAAGCGATCGAAGGACTCGACCCAGTTCGCAAGGAATTTTTGCTTCAGCTTTTCCGATATGTCGATACCGGTGTGCCGCTTAATGGAACCCACTTTTTCTGGGACTACATGATCGCGCGTATGGGGTTTCCTTTTATAAAAAGAGATCTTCTTCAGAAAAACCCTGCCCACATCCCTCTTGTTAGTTATTGGGAAAAAGTTGTTAGTGATTCTAGTGATTACAAAACTGATTTAATTTTGCATCACCTGGAGATATCTTTGAAAAACCGTAGCGTTTGAGCCCTAAAAGATGACATATGCTGTCGATATTGTCATAGTAAACTGGAATGCTGGAGATGCGCTTGTTCAGTGCGTCACGTCTATTGCGGAGAATACAGCAAATTTGGTCCGACGGATCATCATAGTTGACAATGCCTCATCCGATGGGTCAATCGAAGCTTTGCCTCAAATCTCAGGGATAGAATTGGTTATCATCCGTAATCCCGAAAACCGAGGGTTTAGTGTTGCCTGCAATCAAGGGGCAATTAGATCATCATCAGACTACTTACTATTTTTGAATCCAGATACATTATTGAAGACTAATAGTCTCGCTCCAGCTGTGGCTTTTATTTCAAATTCGCAACACGCTAGGATCGGCGTGGTCGGAGTGCGCCTTCTCGATGAACGAGGGCGGACGCAAAGGTCTTGTGCCCGCTTTCCCACCGCAGCCGCCCTTTTAGGGCAGGCGGCTGGCTTTGACCGTCTCTTCCCTTCTTCCAAGGTGACAGACCACTCATTATGCGCAAGGCGTACCATCTTTTCTTTCAAGGACTCAAGAGGGCGCGTGATGCCTCGGCTAAGGATAAGAAGAAGAGAGCCTGTCATGAGAATAACGCCAAATGACAGGGCTGACATAATGCCCAGAATCTTGAAAAATGACTGGTCCAGATCGTCCCGATAGACGCCCGATATAAAAATTATCCCCCAGGGAGCAAAGCGTTGAACGTAACTGATTTTTGGCTGCGGGGTGTCTGATCCCGGCTTGTGATAGGTGTACGCCAGCGTCCCTTCCCCCAGCCGGCCCAGGGCCAGCAGCTTTTCCCCCAAGGGCTGGCCCGTTGCATCCCGCAGGCTTGCCACGCTGCTCCCAACCTTCTCGGGGGCTACGGCATTGGCCAGCCACACGCCCGTGTCGCTCATGGCGATCACATACCCCGTTCCGTCGTCGTACTTCGCGCGGTTTAGGGTGTCGAGCACCAGGGTCTGGGCGTCCTGACGCGTGCGCTGGCCCTGGGCGACCTCGGCGTCCAGGCGTTCCGCCTGACTGATCATCGTGGCCACCACATCTTTGACCTTATCGATGCGTTCCTCGACCATCTGATCGCGCAGGAGAGAGGCGCTGGTGGCCCCGGTAATGAGGAGCGAGAATACCGATAGAACAAGAATAATTGTAAACTTGGTCTTGATCGTGATCTTATCCAAGAACCCCATCACGCGACATCCCTCTGCTGATCCCGATGCTTCGTTGGTTCGGCGGTCGCGCTCCAAGCGAGCAGCGCCTTGGCTGTCACGCCAAGGCCGGTAACGCCGGGCTGCCGTTCAGGGGGCAAGCTGGTCGGGGCGAGCACAACCGTCGCCAAGCGGACCCCATGTCGCGACCAGAGCACCGGTGCGGTCTTTTAGGCGGTCAATATCTGCTTGATTTATACTCATCCAACTACCTCCTCAAATGTAAAAGACGTTTTTTGGCGGCCGTAAATATTAAATTCGACAGGAGACGGTTTTAACCGACAAAAAATGTTGCGTTTATGCGCCCTGGCAATATCGTCTACGTCTGGAAGCAGAACCAGCTCTCCACTAACACCTAGCCGGCGTTGAATTTCTTCGATTTTACCAAAAGCTTCTGCGTCAGTTAGCGCCTCGAACGTCACGCTATGTTCGCGGTACGCTGGCCTCTCATCAACTACAGCGGCGCCGCCAAGTGTCTTCTCTACCTCGCTAGGATCGGTCCAGTTGTACGACGCGCCATAAGACGGGTTGACATCTGGTGTCCATGTTGGCCCAAGCCAAAGAGCGCCAAACTGAACGTATCCAGAAGTGTTTCCTTCGTCATCTATATATACAGACCAGTACCTTCCAGAAACAAAACCGGGAAGGACCTTAAAAAAGTCAACGCGCGTTACATCGATATCCTCAACGTCCACCGTCCCCGTCCACCAGTTGTCGTCTTCCCATTCCAGATCTTCCGTCTGATAGATCTCGGGCCAAACAGACGCCCACCCACTGTCGTAAAGGTCGGCCCCACTAGGGACGGTGCCAGCGGTTACTCTAATTTGTGCGGCTGGCGTGCAGTTGTGTCTGATCAGGCCAATCAGATCGATCGGCCTAGCCCGACCCAGGTCCACGGCGAACTGGGTGCTGGTGGCGGCAGCGTTGACCGACCGCGCCACGCGCGACACGCTGCCGCGAATGGCGTTGTTAAGGGGGAGAGTTGAGGCCCACGCCCCGCCGGAGAGGGCAGCATCCCGAGCCCTGTTGATGTAGGATAACTTATAGCGCGCCATGTCACCCCCACAAGTCCAGCACAAGGACTTGCCTGTGTGCGTAGGCAACAATACCGAGAACAATCAAGTTTCTCCCCGCCGAATACCCCAGGCGGGTTGTTCGTACATTTACAGTCTGACCAATATCTATCGCGCCAAAGAGACCAAAATCACCTTGACCAAACCTCACCGTAACGCGGACATAGTCGCGCCTGACCCCATATAGAGCCAAGAGGCGCTCAGCTTCTGCTTGGGCGTCTTCAGGCACTACGAGCAGGGTTGTTCTGGTCATAACAGGAGATAAGAGGTGCTTTGTCTTTATTGCACCATTGAGCGCCGTTTTTGTGCGGTATTCTTTAGACAGAAACGCTTTGCGGTCTGACGTCACCCCGGCCGCAGGCTCATCTTGCGTGCGCCAGCAGCGGAGGTACTGGAGGTCCACCCGGTATGGCGGGACCCCGCCATCATCATCACTTGGTGTCAAAACCGTGATATCGGTCATCTCCAAGTCGGTGATCTCCGCTACGGGCAGCCCTGGAGAAGCAAGTCGCCCCACCTGCCAAACGCCCGCGCCGTCGCGCACGCACCACGCACACCGCCGCCGCCTCGCCGACTTGGCGGCTGATCTCAAAAATCGAGCTGGAGAGTTCCTCGGCGGTGGCGGCGATGGCCTCGACGTTGCCCGTCACCTGCTGGGCGGCGGCCGCAACCTCGGCCGCCTTCTGAGCCGAGGTTTCCGCTTCGGCCAAGACGGTACGCGCCACCCCTTCCAGGGTTCCCGCCTGAGACAAAACCCGGTCGGTCAGCCCCACGGCGCTGCCTTGGATCTGGTCCGCAACCCGGTTCAGAGCGGCCTGTCGCTCTTCCAGGGATTTGTTGTTGAGAAACTCAAAGTAGGTATGAACAATAATGGCGATCTCTATAAAAAAGAATCAAAAAAACTTCGATCGCCCGATCTTTTGATCCCTCAAAAAGGCTAGCCTCCTTAAGAAGAGACTTCATTGCCTCGGCGGCATAGGCAGGATAAGCCGATGACATATATGAAAATATATCATACTTACTAATAATGGCCTCGATCAGCACCTTTTCTTCAGCAATGAGTGCCTGATCAATTTGGCCGGCGCAGAGCTTTCTTAACTTGTTTCTTTCTTTTTCTACGATAGAGAACGGCAACACCCCAATCGATGGATCAAGAGTGGCGTAACCCAGGTCCTGCTGCCCAGCGTAGCGATCCGAGATCCAGACCTCCGGCCGGTGCAAGCCCAGAACCGATGTCACGACGGTGCGCGCCCGACTGGGCTTGATGTCGTGCAGAACGGCCGTATCGGTCACGAACACCCACTGCCAGTGGGTTTTGCCCTCGACCCGCGCCGTGGTTTCGTCCGAGGCGATGACATCCGCCTGCATGATTCTCGTCTTGATGGCCGCGCAGGCCGCCGTCAGGCTGGTTTCGAGACGGCGGAAGGCGTTGGCGATCGCCCCTTCCGAGATTTTCAGCCCAAACAGCTCCTTCAGCATTCGGGCGAGGCGCTCGAAGCTGACGTGGTGACTGTGGTGCAAATACGTCAGCAAGGCCTGGATCCCTGGCCCAAAGGGGGTCCCAACTGGATGATCGGCCGGCGCCTGTGCCCGAAACCGTCGGCGACAAGCCGGGCACCGTCCCCCAAACAGCTCAACGCGTGTCACCACCGGCCGGATTGAGGGGAGGTCGATGTGGTCATAGCGGTGACGGCAGACCTGATGCCTCTCACCTACGGCCTCTGCGCAATGCGGGCACACCTCAGCTACACGGCGCTCCGTTTTATCACGGGGTTTCCGTGAGCGGTCGGGCGACACCGGGGCGGGAGGACCGGGTTTTGCCTGACKTTTTCGGGGGCTTTTTGTCACCCCCCTTACGCCCCGGACTGTCCTTCGAGGGAGGAAGGTGGGAGTTCGACGAGGTCTTCCTAGGCTTGCCGACCAGTGCCCTCCAACTCCTCCACCCGCGCCGCCAAGCGCTCAATCAACGCCGCCTGATCGGTAATCAGGGCGTCCTTCTCGGCATCACTCAGGCGATAACGGAGGCTCTCTCCCATCCCTGGAGTGACGCACATTTCGACCCCGACCGCAACAGTCTCCGACCAGCCCCGTGAGCAGTTACCATTTTTCTCCAAAAAATTTCGACGATTAGATTTTTAGAGAATATGTTTCAAGGGAATATTTCGATTCATCCCAAACTACCAAGCCTGTCTGCAACAGCGAGTGATAAAATCTCCCCAAAAGGGTCGTTTTTAGAGTCCTTCCACGAATTTCTCTATGATTTCCTGACCTTGTGATTCTGTGTCACATGAGGCGGATCATAGCGAAGCGCAGAAATCCCAGGGCGATCCGGGACAGGTTCTCGAAGGCTTCAGCGAGGCGGCGGCATCGACCTAGCTTTGAGCGGCCAATTGCTCCAGAATTTCCTGGGCACGCTCATCACCCAGAGTTGCTGCGCGACCGAGCCAATCAACAGCAAGAGGAATATTTTTTTCATCACCCCAATGCGAATAAAATTCTCCCAAAGCAGTCATGGCGGCTTTTTCCCCACTCTGGGCCGCAGAAGAGAGCCAGTGTAGAGCTTCAGGGAAGTTTTTTTCTGTTCCTAGGCCTTGCATAAGGAAACGTCCGAGATTGATCTGAGCCCCCTCATGACCCCGCTCGGCCGCTTTGCGCGACCACTCAACAGCTTTGGTATAATCCTGGGAGACACCTTCCCCTGTAGCGTAAAGGGTGCCTAGTCGGAACTGAGCCAGAACACTTCCGCGATCGGCGGCTATAAGGTACCAGTTGATGGCATCGACGGGATCGCGTGGGAGACCAAGCCCAAGACTGCGCAACATACCGATGTTGTAGTGTGCGTCAGGCTCTCCCTGATCAGCAGCCCGACGGAACCAATCAAGAGCGCGGTGGTAGTTTTGGTTGACGCCGCGTCCCTCGGCATAGGAAGCACCGATGCTTAACTGGGCTTTGGGGTCTCCTTGACCTGCGGCCATTTCGATCCACTTCGCTCCTTCCTTTTCGTCGTAGGCCACCCCGGCTCCTGCCATATACATGCGTCCGAGCAAAAGCTGGGCCTCCCGATGACCGTATTCGGCCGCCTGTCGGTACCAGTTTGCGGCCTCGAAARGGTCGGGTTGACGACCTTCGCCTCGGCTATTGAGGTGGCCCAAGAGAAGCATCGCCTCGGTATCTTTGTGTGTGGCGGCTTGGCGTAAATAGGTTTCGCCCTTCTCAGGGTCCTGTGGGACACCCTGACCGTGTAAATATATTTGGCCAAGGGCACGAAATGCCGCGATACACTGTCCTTCTGCAGCTGCTTTGAAAGCAGCCAAGGCCTTTTCGTCGTCCTTCTCGACCCCAAGGCCGGTGGAAGGTGGGCACTCTGGAGAGACTGCCGGTGACAAGCCGGAGGAAGGTGGGGATGACGTCAAGTCCTCATGGCCCTTACGGGCTGGGCTACACACGTGCTACAATGGCATCTACAATGGGTCGCCACCTCGCGAGAGGGCGCTAATCTCCAAAAGATGTCTCAGTTCGGATTGCACTCTGCAACTCGGGTGCATGAAGTCGGAATCGCTAGTAATCGTGGATCAGCATGCCACGGTGAATACGTTCCCGGGCCTTGTACACACCGCCCGTCACACCATGGGAGTTGGTTCTACCCGAAGACGGTCCGCTAACCGCAAGGAGGCAGCCGGCCACGGTAGGGTCAGCGACTGGGGTGAAGTCGTAACAAGGTAGCCGTAGGGGAACCTGCGGCTGGATCACCTCCTTTCAAGGACGATCTGGAGCAATCCCGATCTTCACTTGATCATGACTAAATCCGGTCTTGGTTTTTCTGGAGCCGTCCTCCCATCTCTTTCGAAATTGTCTTGTCGGACCTGGAGCCTACGACCTTAGGCCCTGGGCTGATGAATGTGAGGTCAGGCGTTCAATTCGTCTCAGACCCTCCACGCCTTTAGGGGCCGTAGCTCAGTTGGAAGAGCGCGAGCTTTGCAAGCTTGAGGTCGTCGGTTCGATCCCGTCCGGCTCCACCATTGCTGGTCGGGTCTGGGAGTGCTGCGTTCGCCTTGCCCATATCTTACAAGACAATCGAGAGAGTCTCAGAAACCGCCCTAACGGGCGGTCGCGTTTTCTGCTATTTGACATTGTAAAGAGGGTTTTGATGTCGTTCCGAGCAGGGAACTGTTCGGAGCAATGGGAATTATGTACAAGCGCTGAGTATCTGCGCGTTTGGGGTCGGGTTGACCCCTGCGCGTTTTATCAAGCAAGAGAAGGGCATCTGGTGGATGCCTAGGCGTCAAGAGGCGATGAAGGACGTGGCACTCTGCGATAAGCCATGGGGAGCCGAGAGCAGGCTTTGATCCGTGGATTTCCGAATGGGGCAACCCACCCCTTTGGGGTATCCATTTCTGAATTCATAGGAAATGGAGGCGAACCCGGTGAACTGAAACATCTCAGTAACCGGAGGAAAGGACATCAACCGAGACTCCGTTAGTAGTGGCGAGCGAACGCGGACTAGCCCAGTGACTTGAAGTTTCTAACCAGAACGGCATGGAAAGGCCGGCCACAGCGGGTGACAGCCCCGTATGGGTGTTGCAGCTTTAAGTCCTTGAGTAGGGCGGGGCACGTGAAACCCTGTCTGAACATGGGGGGACCACCCTCCAAGGCTAAGTACTCCTTGACGACCGATAGTGAACCAGTACCGTGAGGGAAAGGTGAAAAGCACCCCGATGAGGGGAGTGAAACAGTTCCTGAAACCGGATGCCTACAAGCAGTCGGAGCTCCTTCGGGGGTCCGACGGCGTACCTTTTCGTTAGTAATGGGTCACGCGCTCCTCATCACCGAAATGCGCGCCGCTTGACCGGGGTGTCGCTGGCTCTTGCCCTTATGGCCGGAGCCACGCTGACCGGATGCGGCGGGCCCTCCGATGCCCCGTCCCCCACGGGGCCGCAGCGGTACTACACCGTGGCCGCGGGTGACACAGTGTATGCCATCTCGCGGCGTACCAATGTGCCGGTGCGGGCCTTGATCGAGGAGAACCGGCTCACCCCGCCCTTTGTCTTAAAGGTGGGCCAAGTGCTGCGGTTGCCCGAGCAGCGCCAGCACGTGGTGGCGCGGGGCGAAACCGTTTATGGCATTGCCAAGCACTACGGCGTCAACATGAACCAACTGGCCCGGCGTAATACGTTGGGATCGGATTTTGTGATCAAGGTCGGGCAGGTCCTCCTGATCCCGGGGGGCGATGACGACGCCGCCCAGATCGCTGCCGCCGAGTCGGCCGCGCGCCCCGTCCCCGCGCCGGCCGGGGGCGGGCGTCCAGCCCCGGGACCGTCCGCATCCTCCTCATCAGCCAGCGGAGGGGGCGTGGTTTCGGTGCCCTTGGCGCAGACGATCCCTTGCTGCCGGTGCGCCTGCGACCGGGGGGACCGCCGACTGGGGGGGGGCGTTAAGGCTGGCGCGACCCGGCACGACTGGCCCCCTTCCCCGAACACGGCCCCTTCGCCGGTCTCGATGTGCCCACCGATGTCACCGTATCGTCGCAGGTGTTGGCCGAGCCCGATCCGGGGCTGGACCCCCACACCTGGGCGCGGCTCGACGACGGCACCCCCCTGGTCACCGCCGACCAACGGGACAAGGGCACGGTGGTGCTGTTTCACGTCACACCGGACCCCTCGTGGTCCACCTTGCCGCTGTCGTCGTTGTTTGAACGCATGCTGGTGCGTCTGTTGAGCCTGACCGAGGGCCAAGCCCCCCTGGAGCCGCGTGCCGACCACGCCCTGGCGCCCTGGCGGGTCATGGATGGCTTTGGCCGGCTGGTCGCGCCCGGCCCCGGCGACGGGCCCCTGACCGCCCAGGACCTGCTGCCCGATGGCACGGCCCGGGTCGGCCCCGGACTCCCGCCCGGGCTGTATGGCGATGACACCCGGGCCCGGGCGGTTAATCTGGCTCCGGCCCTCGGCCCGCTGGCGGTCATCGAGCGCTGGCCCGATGGCGTGCGCCCGCGCCCCTTGAGCGGCATCGAGCACGAGCACGACCTCAAGGCGCCTCTCCTGGCCGTGGCCCTGGTTTTGTGCGTGCTCGACCTGCTCATCTCCTTGGTGCTGCGGGGCCTGATTCCCCTGCCGCGCCGGCCGCGCCTCAGGGTTGTTTCGGCAGCGCGACCGCTGGGGATCGGGCTGGCGCTAGGCCTTGGCCTGCTGCTTGTGAGCGGGGCGCCAACCCGAGCCCTGGAGGTCTCGGCCCGCGACAGCGCGGCGGCCCTGGAGCCCCGGCTGGCCTATGTCCTGACGGGAGATCCGGCCCAGGACCGGGTGAGTGCCAGCGCGCTGGCGCCTGATCGGCCACGGCGATAACGGTCACGGGCACGGAGATGGTGGTGTTGGCCGTGCTGGCGCCGTCCTGGCTGGTGGCGGTGACGGTGAGGCTAAAGTCCACGTCCGAGTTGACGGGCGGCGTGATGGTCAGGCCCGAGAGTTCGGCCGGGGTCAGGGTATAGCTGCCATCCGGGTTCGGGGTGCCGGCCGACAAGGTTGCGCCAGCGGGCACGTTGCTGATGGTGATGGACAGGGTTTCCGACCCATCAGTGTCGGTCAGGACCGGCGCGAGATTCAGCGCAATGGCCGTGTCTTCGTTGCCCACCGCGCTGGCGGCCGGCAGCACCGGGGCGTCGGCCACCGGGGTGACGGTGACACTGAGCGTGTCGGTTGCCGTCTTGAATCTGCCGTTTTCCGCCTCGGTGGTCGTTGAAACCACGGTGAGGGTGATGGTGCCCGAGTAGTTGGTCGGCGGTGTCAGGGTCAGCCCCTCAAGCTGGGCCGGGGTCAGGGTGTAGCTGCCATCGGCGTTCGGGGTGCCGGCCGACAAGGTGGCGCCGGTGGGCAGGCCGCTGATCTTGAGCGAGATCGTCTCGGAGCCATCGGTGTCGGGCGTCGCCGTGGTGATGGTCAGCGGAATCGGGGTGTCTTCGGCAACGCTCGCCGGGGCGCTGGCGTCCACCGTCACCTGATCGGCCACGGCGATAACGGTCACGGGCACGGTGATGGTGGTGTTGGCCGTGGTGGTACCGTCCTGGCTGGTGGCGGTGACGGTCAGATTGAAGTCCACGTCCGAGTTGACCGGCGGCGTGATGGTCAGGCCCGAGAGTTCGGCCGGGGTCAGGGTATAGCTGCCATCCGGGTTCGGGGTGCCGGCCGACAAGGTGGCGCCGGTGGGCACGTTGCTGATGGTGATGGACAGGGTTTCCGACCCATCAGTGTCGGTCAGGACCGGCGCGAGATTCAGCGCAATGGCCGTGTCTTCGTTGCCCACCGCGCTGGCGGCCGGCAGCACCGGGGCGTCGGCCACCGGGGTGACGGTGACACTGAGCGTGTCGGTGGCCTTCGTGAAGCTGCCGTTTTCCGCCTCGGTGGTCGTTGAAACCACGGTGAGGGCGATGGTGCCCGAGTAGTTGGTCGGCGGTGTCAGGGTCAGGCCCTCAAGCTGGGCCGGGGTCAGGGTGTAGCTGCCATCGGCGTTCGGGGTGCCGGCCGACAAGGTGGCGCCGGTGGGCAGGCCGCTGATCTTGAGCGAGATCGTCTCGGAGCCATCGGTGTCGGGCGTCGCCGTGGTGATGGTGAGCGGAATCGGGGTGTCTTCGGCAACGCTCGCCGGGGCGCTGGCGTCCACCGTCACCTGATCGGCCACGGCGATAACGGTCACGGGCACGGAGATGGTGGTGTTGGCCGTGCTGGCGCCGTCCTGGCTGGTGGCGGTGACGGTGAGGCTAAAGTCCACGTCCGAGTTGACGGGCGGCGTGATGGTCAGGCCCGAGAGTTCGGCCGGGGTCAGGGTATAGCTGCCATCCGGGTTCGGGGTGCCGGCCGACAAGGTTGCGCCAGCGGGCACGTTGCTGATGGTGATGGACAGGGTTTCCGACCCATCAGTGTCGGTCAGGACCGGCGCGAGATTCAGCGCAATGGCCGTGTCTTCGTTGCCCACCGCGCTGGCGGCCGGCAGCACCGGGGCGTCGGCCACCGGGGTGACGGTGACACTGAGCGTGTCGGTTGCCGTCTAGGCGCGGCATGCGGCGCAAGGCGGCGGCCTCGCCCTCGAGGCCCACCGCCTCGGCCAAGCGGGCCAGGGCGCGCGGCGCATCGGCGCGGTTGTCGAGCACGCCCTGTACGGCCTCGCCCACGTCGGCGTACAAAGCCTGAAGGTCAGCTTCCAGCCGCAGGGTTTCTTGGATCAGGCGCTCGCGCTCGGCCTCCACGGCAAAGGCGGCATCGACCAGGGTCATCATCTGCTGATGCAGCAAGGCGACCTGGGCGCGGGCGGTGGCGACCCGGGTGGGGACCTGGGTCGGGGCGGGCGCGCCCTGGGCTCGGGCCTCGTCCAGGAGGTGGCGGACGTAGGAGGCCACGCGGGCGGCAAGCGCTTGCCAGAACAGGGGGCGGCTGCCGGCCGAGGGCAGCAAGCCGGCGCGCTCCAACGCCTCGGGGCCGTTCTCCATGCGATAAATCCGCCCCAAAATGAGCGGCAAGTCGCACAGAATCACGGAGTCCGGCACGTCGCCGCACACCGTGACCCACGAGGCCAACTGAGCCGGGTCGGCGGTCTCGCCCAGGGCAAGGCCATCGTCCAGAGCCTGGATCAGACGCGCTTCAATAATCTCCAGAGGATCGGGGGCGGTCATGGGAGGAACTCTCCAAGGGCGGGTGAACCGACGGAGATCCAGCAGTACCTCGACACTCTTGCCGATCTCTTAACAGCGGGATTAAGGTCCGCCCAGCCCGTCATTTCTTCGCCTTTCCCCACCCGGAGACTCGCGCCATGCCCCGACTGCCCCGCCCTCCCGGCCCCGCGGCCCCCTTGGGGGCGGCGGCTTCCCCCCTCGCGGATGCGCGGCGGCTGCATGCCCAGGGTCGGTTCCCCGAGGCCGAGTCGCTGTGGCGCCGCCTGCTGGCCCACCCCGAGGCCGGGGTCGAGGCGCGTCTGGCCCTGGCCGATCTTGCCCGCCGTCAAGGCGCGGTGGGCTCGGCTCTGGCCCTGCTGGAGGAGGCGGCTCAACGCGCC